>NZ_LR215009.1 GCF_900660575.1 Mycoplasmopsis pulmonis
CAAATTTATCATCAATATGAACATCAAGATTAACACTTCTTTTACTATTGTTTACTTGTTCACTTTGGCTTTTAAAAGTAAATTTTACTTTAGCTTGTTTAAATTTGTTTTTATCTAGAATTCTTGAGGAAATTCAAAAGTTTTTGAATTTTCATTTGATTCTTTTCAATTAAACTATAGTTAAATCATTTATACCTATATGAGAAATTTGTTGTATATTCTTTTTCTCTTCTTAACATTAATATCAAGATTTCTTAAAAATCTCTTGTAGCTAAAAAATCCTCATTTGCTGATGTGTAGTCAAAGGTATTATTTGAGTTTGGATAAAATAAAGCAATACCAAAATTATATGACTAATTGTATATTTTCCTGATCTTAATTCACCTAAGTTAATTTTTTGATCTTTAGATTTTGTAGTACTAAAGTCTATTTCTTTTGTTTGTCCACTTTGATCATCAGTTTTTGAAATACTAATTTAGCTGTTATGCCTTGAGGAAGCTCTTCTGAAAATGATAGATTTAGATTTTGACCATCACTAGAAATTTTTGTCAGCTCTACTTCAGGAGCTCCTGAATTTTGCCATCATTTTTGTACATTTGAATCTTCTTGAGTTTGGCCTTGATCATTTGCATTGTTTTGAGTATTTCCTGGATTTTGTGGCTCTTCAGCTTTAGGAGCTTTTGGCTTTTCAGGAGTTTTTTGAACTTCTGGTTGCTTATTTTCTTGTTGTGTATTACTACTTTCAGGATTTGTAGGAGGCTTTGAGTCTCTGGTTTTTTAGAAGCCTCTGGCTGTTTTTGTGGCTCTTGAGGAGCTTGATCTTTTTGATCCATATTTTTAATTTCAGGATCTTTAGGAGTCTGTGCTTGTTTTTCTGGAACTTTTGGACCTTGGATATTTTTATTTGCCATGTCTTTAACTTGAGGATCTTTAGGAGTCTCTGCCTGCTTTTCAGGAGCTTTAGGATCTTGAGGCTCTTTGTTTTGATCTTCAGATTTTACAGGAGGCTTTTGAGTCTCTGGTTTTTTAGGATCCTCTGGCTGCTTTTGTGGAACTTGAGGAGCTTGATCTTTTTGGCTCATGTCTTTTATTTCAGGAGCTTTGGTCCTTCATTTTTCTGATTCATATCCTTAATTTCAGGAGTTTTTGACCCTTGATCTTTTTGTTCCATTTCTTTTGTTTCAGGAGCTTTTGGTCCTTCATTTTTTTGTCCGTTATCCTTAATTTCTGGATCTTTTGGACTTTGAGGCTCTTTGTTTTGATCTTCAGGTTTTGTAGGAGGCACTTGAGTCTCTGGGGTTTTTGAACTATCTGGATTTTGAGGGCTAATTATTGAGTTTCCATTAGTATTTGTATTATTTTCTTTAGGAGCGCTTTGAGGACTAGTTTGTTTTGTGTTTTGTTTTGCGCTTGGATCAATTTGATTATTAGACTTTGTTGTAACACAAGAAACTAGAGCCATTGGAGATAAAATTAATGTTGAAAATATTGCTATAAATGTAATTTTTTTACTTTTTTTCATAATATTCCTTATATAAAATAATTTTTTAAGACTTTTTGATATATAAAAGCTAACTAAAAAAGTTTATAAAGTTTGCTTGATATATCTAAAAAAGTACATTGAAAAATATACCAAAGAATTAAATAAAAATTAAAATTTAATTCATTTTGGTTAAATTTATCTTAGGATTTTGGTAATTGGCATTAAGCTAGCAATAGAAACTCATCTTGGTTTTTTTCCATCCAAGAATCTAATTCTAACTGCATTAACTACTTTTTGACCTCAACTATTTCTTGAATAAAGCGCTTGTCTTTTTCAAAAGGTTTAACATCTTTAACTAAAGTATCTAGTGCTTTTCACTCACCATTGGCACTTTCTTTATATTCAACTACATAAGAGTTTTCTTTGTAATATCTTGGATCATTTCAAATTAAAAGCTCAAATCCATATATTAGATTTCTTATTCCGCCTCTTCAGGCAAATTCTACTGTAGGTTCTTTTTCACTACTTGTATATCAATAATCATTTGTTCTATTGTAATGAGTAAATACATAATCTACTTTATAGTTACCACCATGAGAGCTAGATTTTAGTTCAAAATCTACACTTCTTTTTGCACCGTCATAACCAGATTCATAGTTACCTACTTTTGCAAAATTGCCAATTGTTATTTCTATACCTTTTTTGACATTACCTCTTTTAATTGTAAAATGTAAAGTTGCATTTCCATTATAGTCATCAAGTGTTCCAAATTTACTAAAACTTGCAACAACTTCATCTTTTAGAGAAATATTTTCTCAATTATATTTTCTAAAAGTAGGTATTTCAAAAGGATGTATACCTTGTCTTTGGCTAAAATAAGTGTTTATTAGATGATTTTCTAATTCTTTATAACTAGGATTATCTTTTACATATTGATTGACAATTTCTAGGTTAGTTTTAAAATTTCATTCAAGATTTTTAACTACAGCAACTTTATCGCCAATTTGTACTTTAATAGCAACGCTTCTTTTTTTATTTACTATATCTTCATTTGTTGATTCAAAAGAAATTTCATTTCAACATTGGTAAGTTGATTTTCATCTAGTGTTTCTTTAGTAAATGTAAAAATATCATTTGCCTTATCAGTGCTTTTTGGATTTAACTTTAAATCAAAATCATTTAGGCTTAAATTTGAGAAATTTGCTAAATTTTTTCTATCGTCTTTGATAGCAAAGAGATGTTTTTCTAAATATGCTTTTATTTTATTAAATTCTTCATCAGAAGTATTTGCAATTATGTTTGAATCAAAGGTGTTATTTTTAGTTGGTGTGTATGTAGAAAGACCAAATAAAATTTTCGAAATTTTTCATTTGGCCTTTTCTAAATCACCTAAACTAATGGTTTGTGTTTTTGATTTTGTAGTCACAAGATCAAAAGTTTTTTCTTCAGTGCTATTTTGATCATCCTTTTTAATACTTACTTTAGTTTTTATACCAGCTGGAATTTCTTCTTTAAAAGTTAAATTTAGATTCTTTCCATCACTTGAAACTGCCAAAAGTTCAACTTTAGATTCTCCTTGAACTTCCCACCATTTTTTATCACTTGGCTTATTTGGCATTTCCTCTTGCTTAGGAGGATTTGAAGGAGTATTTGACTCTGGTTTTCGAGTTTCATTGTTTTGAGTATTGTTTGAATTATTGTTCGAATTATTGTTTTGAGTATTATTTGAATTATTGTTTGGCGTATTATTTGGAGAATTGTTTGAATTATTGTTTTGAGTATTGTTTGAACTATTGTTTTGAGTATTATTCGAATTATTGTTTGGGGTATTATTTGTAGAATTGTTTGGAGTCTTTGGGGTATTGCTTGTACCACAAGAAACTAGAGCAGTTGGAGCTAAAATAATTGTTGAAAATATCAATGAAGATATAAATTTTTACTTTTTTTCATAACTTTTCTTAACTTTCCTTACATAAATAGTTTAAATAAATATATGTATGCACATATTCAATCATTTTAACAAAAAAACTCGAAAAATCTTCTTTTCATAAGCTTATAGGTTTAAAAACACCTTGAAAGTCTACTTAAAATATTATTTTTTCTAGTTTTTAAAAAACAAGAAAAGTAAAAAAACCTCAAAAAATCAGCTAAATTTACTAAAAAAGTCTTAAAAATTCAAATAAAAGTACTTTTTTATTATCTTTTTGGGTTTTTTAGTTTATTTTGATAAAAAACTAAAAGATGATCTAAAAAAGGTTTAAAGATTATTACTATTTTAGTTTTTTTAATAAATATTTTTTTAAAAGCAATCTTTTAAAATAAATAAAAGAGACATTATAAAAGCAGTTTTGTTTAAGTTTAAAGATCAAAAATCTTGAAGTTAAGTTAAAACAAAATTTATAGACCTTA
This sequence comes from Mycoplasmopsis pulmonis, assembly GCF_900660575.1. Lineage (NCBI taxonomy): Bacteria > Bacillati > Mycoplasmatota > Mycoplasmoidales > Metamycoplasmataceae > Mycoplasmopsis > Mycoplasmopsis pulmonis. The sequence goes on from NZ_LR215009.1 coordinate 3,893, forward strand.
GCTCAAAAAAACATCTTTTTTTATTAATATAATAGGAGTTATTTAAAACTTGATTTTGATTGATTTTTTAAGAAATAAAAAAGCCAATCTATAAATATTTATTTAAGATAAGTAAAAACTTATTTTTTGATTAAAAAGCCAGTTTTTATTTTGAAATTTTTGAGCTCTAATAAGCAAAATGATAAGTTTTTGCATATATATGTGTAAAAAATAAGCTATTTTAATTTTTTGTTATATACTTTAAAAAATATAAATGATCTATATTTTTTTTTTATGGATTTTTAATCCAAAATAATAAGCAATAATATCTTAATAATTATATTTATAAGGAGATAAGGAGAATAATGTCAATAAAAACTTATGACAAGGAAAACAGTGAAATTCACGTTAAAACTCCAGTAGAGAGCACTCTTTGAAAGCAAAGTCAAAAAAAAGCTTTTAATAAACTAAAGAGCAAAATTAATATTCCTGGATTTAGAAAAAACTCTTCAAGCCCACAATTTGATAAAATTGCAAGAGCTAAAATATCAAAAAATGATATTTGAGCAAAAGCCATTGATGAGACTTTAAATAGCACTTTTGAAATAGCTCGTAAAGAACTAGACAAAGAAGATTTAGAAAGAATCCTAGGAAGAGCTAATTATAGAGTAAGTAAAATTACTGAAGATGAAGCTGAAATTGAATTTTTCTGACCAGTAAGACCTGAAATTGAAGATTTTAAATACAAAAACTTAAATGTTAAGTTTAAAGAAGTAAAGGTTACCAAAAAAGATATTGACCAAAGAATTCAATCTTTAATGGAAATGGGTGCACCTATTGAAGAGTCTAATGAGCCAGCAGAGTTAGAAAATGAAATGGTTTTTGACTTTAAAGGTTTTATTGACGGTGAAGAATTTGAAGGTGGCTCAGCTGAAGAATTTAAATTAAAACTTGGATCTAAATCATTTATTCCTGGCTTTGAAGATCAATTAGTTGGTTTAAAAGCAGGAGATGAAAAAGAAATTAAAGTTACTTTTCCAGCTGATTACTATGTTGAAGAATATGCAGGTAAAGAAAGTGTTTTTAAAATTCTAGTTCATAAAGTTTTTAAACCTAAAGCCAAAGAAATCAATGATGAAACAATTAAAGAATTAGGCTTTAAAGGAGTTTCTAACTTAGAGCAATTAAAAGAATATCTAAGACCTTCAATTGAACATAAATTACTTGAAGATTCATTAACTGAATTTAAAAATGAAGCTTTTAATAAAATTAAAGAGCTTAATGATATCAAAATTCCAAGAGGACTTCTTTTAGAAGAAATGACTGCAATTAATGAAAAATTCAATGAAACTCTAAAAGCTCAAGGTCTAAAAAGACGTGAATATTTAGAAATGACTAAGTTAAGTGAAGAAAAAGTAGCTGAACAAGTTAAAAAAGAAGCTATTACAAAAATTAATGAATATTTAATTTTTGAACAAATCAAAAAAGCAGAAAATGTAACTATTAGTGACGATATTATTGAAGATCATTATAATATAATGGCTAAAAATTACAATATTGAAGTTGACAAAATAAAAGAATTTATTCCAGTTGATAAATTAAAGGAAGATCCTAATTTATTAAATGAACAATTATTTTGAAACTTTTAGAAGTAAATGACAAAGCGCTTTTGAAAAAGCCAATGCTTTAGGAAAAGCCAAAAATCCAAAAAGTTCAAAAGGAAAGGAAAAAAATAATGGATAAAAAATTAGAAAATATTTTAGAAGATGAAAATAAAAAAGCTCTAACCATAGTGACTCAACTGGTTAGAGCTTTTTTTATTTCATCTTCTAAAATATTTTCTAATTTTTATCCATTATTTTTTCCTTCCTTTTGAACTTTTGGATTTTTGGCTTTTCCTAAAGCATTGGCTTTTTCAAAAGCGCTTTGTCATTTACTTCTAAAAGTTTCAAAATAACTTGTTCATTTAATAAATTAGGATCTTCCTTTAATTTATCAACTGAATAAATTCTTTTATTTTGTCAACTTCAATATTGTAATTTTTAGCCATTATATTATAATGATCTCAATAATATCGTCACTAATAGTTACATTTTCTGCTTTTTTGATTTGTTCAAAAATTAAATATTCATTAATTTTTGTAATAGCTTCTTTTTTAACTTGTTCAGCTACTTTTTCTTCACTTAACTTAGTCATTTCTAAATATTCACGTCTTTTTAGACCTTGAGCTTTTAGAGTTTCATTGAATTTTTCATTAATTGCAGTCATTTCTTCTAAAAGAAGTCCTCTTGGAATTTTGATATCATTAAGCTCTTTAATTTTATTAAAAGCTTCATTTTTAAATTCAGTTAATGAATCTTCAAGTAATTTATGTTCAATTGAAGGTCTTAGATATTCTTTTAATTGCTCTAAGTTAGAAACTCCTTTAAAGCCTAATTCTTTAATTGTTTCATCATTGATTTCTTTGGCTTTAGGTTTAAAAACTTTATGAACTAGAATTTTAAAAACACTTTCTTTACCTGCATATTCTTCAACATAGTAATCAGCTGGAAAAGTAACTTTAATTTCTTTTTCATCTCCTGCTTTTAAACCAACTAATTGATCTTCAAAGCCAGGAATAAATGATTTAGATCCAAGTTTTAATTTAAATTCTTCAGCTGAGCCACCTTCAAATTCTTCACCGTCAATAAAACCTTTAAAGTCAAAAACCATTTCATTTTCTAACTCTGCTGGCTCATTAGACTCTTCAATAGGTGCACCCATTTCCATTAAAGATTGAATTCTTTGGTCAATATCTTTTTTGGTAACCTTTACTTCTTTAAACTTAACATTTAAGTTTTTGTATTTAAAATCTTCAATTTCAGGTCTTACTGGTCAGAAAAATTCAATTTCAGCTTCATCTTCAGTAATTTTACTTACTCTATAATTAGCTCTTCCTAGGATTCTTTCTAAATCTTCTTTGTCTAGTTCTTTACGAGCTATTTCAAAAGTGCTATTTAAAGTCTCATCAATGGCTTTTGCTCAAATATCATTTTTTGATATTTTAGCTCTTGCAATTTTATCAAATTGTGGGCTTGAAGAGTTTTTTCTAAATCCAGGAATATTAATTTTGCTCTTTAGTTTATTAAAAGCTTTTTTTTGACTTTGCTTTCAAAGAGTGCTCTCTACTGGAGTTTTAACGTGAATTTCACTGTTTTCCTTGTCATAAGTTTTTATTGACATTATTCTCCTTATCTCCTTATAAATATAATTATTAAGATATTATTGCTTATTATTTTGGATTAAAAATCCATAAAAAAAAAATATAGATCATTTATATTTTTTAAAGTATATAACAAAAAATTAAAATAGCTTATTTTTTACACATATATATGCAAAAACTTATCATTTTGCTTATTAGAGCTCAAAAATTTCAAAATAAAAACTGGCTTTTTAATCAAAAAATAAGTTTTTACTTATCTTAAATAAATATTTATAGATTGGCTTTTTTATTTCTTAAAAAATCAATCAAAATCAAGTTTTAAATAACTCCTATTATATTAATAAAAAAAGATGTTTTTTTGAGCTAAGGTCTATAAATTTTGTTTTAACTTAACTTCAAGATTTTTGATCTTTAAACTTAAACAAAACTGCTTTTATAATGTCTCTTTTATTTATTTTAAAAGATTGCTTTTAAAAAAATATTTATTAAAAAAACTAAAATAGTAATAATCTTTAAACCTTTTTTAGATCATCTTTTAGTTTTTTATCAAAATAAACTAAAAAACCCAAAAAAGATAATAAAAAAGTACTTTTATTTGAATTTTTAAGACTTTTTTAGTAAATTTAGCTGATTTTTTGAGGTTTTTTACTTTTCTTGTTTTTTAAAAACTAGAAAAAATAATATTTTAAGTAGACTTTCAAGGTGTTTTTAAACCTATAAGCTTATGAAAAGAAGATTTTTCGAGTTTTTTTGTTAAAATGATTGAATATGTGCATACATATATTTATTTAAACTATTTATGTAAGGAAAGTTAAGAAAAGTTATGAAAAAAAGTAAAAATTTATATCTTCATTGATATTTTCAACAATTATTTTAGCTCCAACTGCTCTAGTTTCTTGTGGTACAAGCAATACCCCAAAGACTCCAAACAATTCTACAAATAATACCCCAAACAATAATTCGAATAATACTCAAAACAATAGTTCAAACAATACTCAAAACAATAATTCAAACAATTCTCCAAATAATACGCCAAACAATAATTCAAATAATACTCAAAACAATAATTCGAACAATAATTCAAACAATACTCAAAACAATGAAACTCGAAAACCAGAGTCAAATACTCCTTCAAATCCTCCTAAGCAAGAGGAAATGCCAAATAAGCCAAGTGATAAAAAATGGTGGGAAGTTCAAGGAGAATCTAAAGTTGAACTTTTGGCAGTTTCAAGTGATGGAAAGAATCTAAATTTAACTTTTAAAGAAGAAATTCCAGCTGGTATAAAAACTAAAGTAAGTATTAAAAAGGATGATCAAAATAGCACTGAAGAAAAAACTTTTGATCTTGTGACTACAAAATCAAAAACACAAACCATTAGTTTAGGTGATTTAGAAAAGGCCAAATGAAAAATTTCGAAAATTTTATTTGGTCTTTCTACATACACACCAACTAAAAATAACACCTTTGATTCAAACATAATTGCAAATACTTCTGATGAAGAATTTAATAAAATAAAAGCATATTTAGAAAAACATCTCTTTGCTATCAAAGACGATAGAAAAAATTTAGCAAATTTCTCAAATTTAAGCCTAAATGATTTTGATTTAAAGTTAAATCCAAAAAGCACTGATAAGGCAAATGATATTTTTACATTTACTAAAGAAACACTAGATGAAAATCAACTTACCAATGTTGAAATGAAAATTTCTTTTGAATCAACAAATGAAGATATAGTAAATAAAAAAAGAAGCGTTGCTATTAAAGTACAAATTGGCGATAAAGTTGCTGTAGTTAAAAATCTTGAATGAAATTTTAAAACTAACCTAGAAATTGTCAATCAATATGTAAAAGATAATCCTAGTTATAAAGAATTAGAAAATCATCTAATAAACACTTATTTTAGCCAAAGACAAGGTATACATCCTTTTGAAATACCTACTTTTAGAAAATATAATTGAGAAAATATTTCTCTAAAAGATGAAGTTGTTGCAAGTTTTAGTAAATTTGGAACACTTGATGACTATAATGGAAATGCAACTTTACATTTTACAATTAAAAGAGGTAATGTCAAAAAAGGTATAGAAATAACAATTGGCAATTTTGCAAAAGTAGGTAACTATGAATCTGGTTATGACGGTGCAAAAAGAAGTGTAGATTTTGAACTAAAATCTAGCTCTCATGGTGGTAACTATAAAGTAGATTATGTATTTACTCATTACAATAGAACAAATGATTATTGATATACAAGTAGTGAAAAAGAACCTACAGTAGAATTTGCCTGAAGAGGCGGAATAAGAAATCTAATATATGGATTTGAGCTTTTAATTTGAAATGATCCAAGATATTACAAAGAAAACTCTTATGTAGTTGAATATAAAGAAAGTGCCAATGGTGAGTGAAAAGCACTAGATACTTTAGTTAAAGATGTTAAACCTTTTGAAAAGACAAGCGCTTTATTCAAGAAATAGTTGAGGTCAAAAAAGTAGTTAATGCAGTTAGAATTAGATTCTTGGATGGAAAAAAACCAAGATGAGTTTCTATTGCTAGCTTAATGCCAATTACCAAAATCCTAAGATAAATTTAACCAAATGAATTAATTTTAATTTTTATTTAATTCTTTGGTATATTTTTCAATGTACTTTTTAGATATATCAAGCAAACTTTATAAACTTTTTTAGTTAGCTTTTATATATCAAAAAGTCTTAAAAAATTATTTTATATAAGGAATATTATGAAAAAAAGTAAAAAAATTACATTTATAGCAATATTTTCAACATTAATTTTATCTCCAATGGCTCTAGTTTCTTGTGTTACAACAAAGTCTAATAATCAAATTGATCCAAGCGCAAAACAAAACACAAAACAAACTAGTCCTCAAAGCGCTCCTAAAGAAAATAATACAATACTAATGGAAACTCAATAATTAGCCCTCAAAATCCAGATAGTTCAAAAAACCCCAGAGACTCCAGTGCCTCCTACAAAACCTGAAGATCAAAACAAAGAGCCTCAAAGTCCAAAAGATCCAGAAATTAAGGATAACGGACAAAAAAATGAAGGACCAAAAGCTCCTGAAACAAAAGAAATGGAACAAAAAGATCAAGGGTCAAAAACTCCTGAAATTAAGGATATGAATCAGAAAAATGAAGGACCAAAAGCTCCTGAAATAAAAGACATGAGCCAAAAAGATCAAGCTCCTCAAGTTCCACAAAAGCAGCCAGAGGATCCTAAAAAACCAGAGACTCAAAAGCCTCCTGTAAAATCTGAAGATCAAAACAAAGAGCCTCAAGATCCTAAAGCTCCTGAAAAGCAGGCAGAGACTCCTAAAGATCCTCAAGTTAAAGACATGGCAAATAAAATATCCAAGGTCCAAAAGTTCCAGAAAAACAAGCACAGACTCCTAAAGATCCTGAAATTAAAAATATGGATCAAAAAGATCAAGCTCCTCAAGAGCCACAAAAACAGCCAGAGGCTTCTAAAAAACCAGAGACTCAAAAGCCTCCTACAAATCCTGAAAGTAGTAATACACAACAAGAAAATAAGCAACCAGAAGTTCAAAAAACTCCTGAAAAGCCAAAAGCTCCTAAAGCTGAAGAGCCACAAAATCCAGGAAATACTCAAAACAATGCAAATGATCAAGGCCAAACTCAAGAAGATTCAAATGTACAAAAATGATGGCAAAATTCAGGAGCTCCTGAAGTAGAGCTGACAAAAATTTCTAGTGATGGTCAAATCTAAATCTATCATTTTCAGAAGAGCTTCCTCAAGGCATAACAGCTAAATTAGTATTTTCAAAAACTGATGATCAAAGTGGACAAACAAAAGAAATAGACTTTAGTACTACAAAATCTAAAGATCAAAAAATTAACTTAGGTGAATTAAGATCAGGAAAATATACAATTAGTCATATAATTTTTGGTATTGCTTTATTTTATCCAAACTCAAATAATACCTTTGACTACACATCAGCAAATGAGGATTTTTTAGCTACAAGAGATTTTTTAAGAAATCTTGATATTAATGTTAAAGAAGAGAAAAAGAATATACAACAAATTTCTCATATAGGTATAAATGATTTTAACTATAGTTTAATTGAAAAAGAATCAAATGAAAATTCAAAAACTTTTGAATTTCCTCAAGAAATTCTAGATAAAAACAAATTTAAACAAGCTAAAGTAAAATTTACTTTTAAAAGCCAAAGTGAACAAGTAAA